>NZ_RHJR01000003.1:529676-530005 GCF_004212325.1 Escherichia sp. E13S3 | reverse complement strand
AGGGTGCGGGAATTTGTAGGCATGATAAGACGCGCGAGCGTCGCATCAGGCAGTCGGCACCGTTGCCGGATGCGGCATAAACGCCTTATCCGGCCTACGGAGGGTGCGGGAATTTGTAGGCCTGATAAGACGCGCAAGCGTCGCATCAGGCATCTGGCACTATTGCCGGATGCGGCGTAAACGCCTTATCCGGCCTACGGAGGGTGCGAGAATTTGTAGGCCTGATAAGACGCGCAAGCGTCGCATCAGGCATCTGGCACCGTTGCCGGATGCGGCATAAACGCCTTATCCGGCCTACGGAGGGTGCGGGAATTTGTAGGCCTGATAAG